>NZ_CM149692.1:1882500-1887500 GCF_056174625.1 Mesorhizobium oxytropidicola
GAAGCTTAGGGTTCGTAGCAATACGAGCGGTAGCGGAGCGTTCTGTAAGCTGATGAAGCCATACCCGTGAGGGGTGGTGGAGGTATCAGAAGTGCGAATGCTGACATGAGTAACGTAAGGGGAGTGAGAGACTCCCCCGCCGAAAGACCAAGGGTTCCTGCTTAAAGCTAATCTGAGCAGGGTTAGCCGGCCCCTAAGACGAGGCGGAAACGCGTAGTCGATGGGAACCACGTTAATATTCGTGGGCTTGGAGGTAGTGACGGATCATTGAGGTAGTCCAATCTTATCGGATTGAACGGGCTGCTGCGTGGTTCCAGGAAATAGCTCCTCCTTATAAACCGTACCCGAAACCGACACTGGTGGTCTGGTAGAGTATACCAAGGCGCTTGAGAGAACTATGCTGAAGGAACTCGGCAAATTGCACGCGTAACTTCGGAAGAAGCGTGACCCTTTTCCACGCAAGTGGAGGAGGGTGGCACAGACCAGGGGGTAGCGACTGTTTATCAAAAACACAGGGCTCTGCGAAGTCGCAAGACGACGTATAGGGTCTGACGCCTGCCCGGTGCTGGAAGGTTAAGAGGAGGGGTGCAAGCTCTGAATCGAAGCCCCAGTAAACGGCGGCCGTAACTATAACGGTCCTAAGGTAGCGAAATTCCTTGTCGGGTAAGTTCCGACCTGCACGAATGGCGTAACGACTTCCCCGCTGTCTCCAGCATAGACTCAGTGAAATTGAATTCCCCGTGAAGATGCGGGGTTCCTGCGGTTAGACGGAAAGACCCCGTGCACCTTTACTATAGCTTTACATTGGCATTCGTAGTGGCATGTGTAGGATAGGTGGTAGGCTTTGAAACCTGGGCGCCAGCTCAGGTGGAGCCACCCTTGAAATACCACCCTTATTACTATGGATGTCTAACCGCGGCCCGTTATCCGGGTCCGGGACAATGTATGGTGGGTAGTTTGACTGGGGCGGTCGCCTCCTAAAGAGTAACGGAGGCGCGCGATGGTGGGCTCAGAACGGTCGGAAATCGTTCGCTGAGTGCAATGGCATAAGCCTGCCTGACTGCGAGACTGACAAGTCGAGCAGAGACGAAAGTCGGTCATAGTGATCCGGTGGTCCCGCGTGGAAGGGCCATCGCTCAACGGATAAAAGGTACGCCGGGGATAACAGGCTGATGACCCCCGAGAGTCCATATCGACGGGGTTGTTTGGCACCTCGATGTCGACTCATCGCATCCTGGGGCTGGAGCAGGTCCCAAGGGTATGGCTGTTCGCCATTTAAAGCGGTACGTGAGTTGGGTTCAGAACGTCGTGAGACAGTTCGGTCCCTATCTGCCGTGGGTGTAGGAATATTGAAAGGATCTGTCCCTAGTACGAGAGGACCGGGATGGACGGATCTCTGGTGGACCTGTTGTGGCGCCAGCCGCATAGCAGGGTAGCTATATCCGGACGGGATAACCGCTGAAGGCATCTAAGCGGGAAACCCACCTTAAAACGAGTATTCCCTGAGAACCGTGGAAGACGACCACGTTGATAGGCCGGGTGTGGAAGAGCGGCAACGCTTGAAGCTTACCGGTACTAATAGTTCGATCGGCTTGATCGTTCTCATTCCTTATGCTCATCTGACAAAGTCAGATGGTCTGCCAGCGCTCACGCATGAGCGGCCCTTACGGGCCTATGCTCCGCGAGGGCGCCGGAAAACCGGCGACGCGCAGTCGCGCTTGCGGGCTTACGCCGAAAGCCACAAACGTCGCCTTGGCACAGAAAACAGCTTCTCGAACAACGTGCGTTTTGCCGACCTGGTGGTTATGGCGGAGCGGCTGCACCCGATCCCATTCCGAACTCGGCCGTGAAACGCTCCAGCGCTGATGGTACTTCGTCTCAAGACGCGGGAGAGTAGGTCGCTGCCAGGTCTGCTAAACGCACGTTGAACTCACATCCAAGCGGATGTCAGTGAAATCTTCTCTCTACGAACAAGGCCCGCCAAGGGACCACGGGCCGCGTAAGCGGCCCTTTCATTTGGTGAGCCATCTACCTATTTGTAAGCCAGCCTAGTCGTAGGTGTGCGCTTACGTCCAAAGCAAGCAAACGCTTGCTCAGATCAGCAAGCAAACGCTTGCTTAGTTCGGCAAGCAAACGCTTGCCTAGTTCGGCAAGCAAACGCTTGCCTAGTTCGGCAAGCAAACGCTTGCCTAGAGGTGGCGCGGGGTGGAGCAGCCCGGTAGCTCGTCAGGCTCATAACCTGAAGGTCACAGGTTCAAATCCTGTCCCCGCAACCAAATCAAAATCGGCCCGCCTCAAGCGGGCCTTTTTTGTATTTAGCTGTCGGCGCCGGCGACTTTAACCCTCAGCAGCAGCCCGCAAGCAGGCCTTGCCGACCCGCGGTACAGAAAAGCCAAATCCTCTCCCCAAAACCAAATCAAAATCGGCCAGCCTGGATCAATGCCGGCCGGCCGTTTTGCTTTTAGGGACTGATGGTGGACCGCCGATCGGCGCCCCGCAACCAGCCAAAGCCAAAGCCGCCAGACAGATACCGCAAAGCCTCTCAACAAAACCAACATCACAAACGGCCCGCTAGGCTCTAAGCCGGCGGGCCGTTTGCGTTTGCGGCGCGGACGTCGTCAGTCGATGAGGAACGCAGGGCTTGAAAGAGGATTCAGCCCAACCGCGAAAAAAGAATCGGACCTTCTTGGAGCAGAAGCCGACGGCAAAGGCCGAATCGAAGCGGTGATCCACAACCAAATGCGAAATGATTTTAGCCAGCGGGCTTCTTTTTCAGCCGGCTTCGGTGCCGTCATCTCTCCTGGATGACGAGAGCAGATTGCTGCAGCGGTCAATTGCGGGTTCGATTGCGGCGCGGCAATCAACGTGAGAGCGCAGCGTCAATCAGGATGAGAATGCCGGCGGATTGGAACGCAGGGAGGGCGTAGCCCGACCGGAGTTTCAATCCGCCGGCGGCGCGCTCCTTATCGGGGGCGTTCGTCTGGTGATCACGGTCGACCGGGTATGCCGGTGGTTTTTCCGATTTGGAGGAATCACTTTGTGCCCGGCCGCCATGTAACCGATCACCAGATGAGGCTTTTCATGAAGTTCCGGCAGACCAATACGACGGCAGTCGCGGCGGCGAAGGCGTCGATCAGTATCGCCACGGCCTATCGCATCGAGAAGGATTCGAGACTGCCCTCACAGAAGAAGGCGCCGCGGCAACGGCGCCGTGCCGACCCTCTCGCCGATATTTTCGAAGCCGAGGTCGTACCCATGCTGAGGGCAGCTCCGGGCATTCGGGCGATCGCCATCTTCGACGAGATGATCCGGCGTCATCCCGAGCTTGGAGCCGGCATTCGCCGCACGATCGAGCGCCGGGTCCGAGCCTGGCGCGCCGTCCATGGCGAGGAACAGGAGGTCATTTTCCGGCAGGTTCACGTACCCGGGCGCATGGGATTGTCGGATTTCACCGACATGGCCGCCGCCGGCGTCACGATCGTGGGCCAGCCACTCGATCACCGGCTCTACCATTTCCGGCTCGCCTATTCCGGCTTCGAGCATGCGCATGTCGTGCTCGGCGGCGAGAGTTTCGTCGCTCTGGCGGAAGGCCTGCAGAACGCGCTGTGGTCGCTCGGCGGAGCTCCCCGCGAGCATCGCAGCGACAGCCTGTCGGCGGCGTTCCGCAACCTGGATAAGGACGCCCGGGAGGACCTGACGCGCCGCTACGACGAACTGTGCGGCCACTACGGCATGACCCCTTCCCGCAACAATCGCGGCATCGCGCATGAGAACGGCTCCGTCGAAGGCCCGCACGGCCATCTCAAGCGGGCGATCAATGACGCGCTGCTGATGCGGGGATCGAGCGATTTCGACGACCTGGCAGCCTATCGTCGCTTTGTCGACGAGATCGTCAGCCGCGTGAATGCTCGCAACTCCAAGCGCATCGACGTCGAGCGGGCCGAACTCCAGGAACTGCCCGTCCGGCGCACTTCCGACTACGAGGAGGTCACCGTGCGCATCACGTCATCGGGCGGGTTCACGCTGCGCAAGGTGTTCTACACCGTGCCCTCACGCCTGATCGGCCACCGCCTCAGAGTGCGGCTTTTCGATGATCGGCTGGATATCTTCATCGGCGGCACGCAGCTCATGACGCTGCCGCGCGGGCGCGCCTCTTCAAACGGCAAGCACGACCAGGTCGTCAATTATCGGCATGTCATCCATTCGCTGCGCCGCAAGCCGATGGCGCTGCTCAACCTCGTCTATCGTGACCAGCTCTTCCCCCGCGAGGCCTACCGGCGAACCTTCGACGTGCTCATAGAGCGACTGCCTGAGCGGCAGGCCTGCCGCACCATGGTCGAGCTTCTCGCAATGGCGCACGAGCGCGGCTGCGAGAGCGAACTGGCTGATCAACTGACCGCCTCGCTACAGGCACGGCGATTGCCCAACATGGCTGCTTTGCGGGAACGGTTCGCGCCGGATCCCGCCCGGCTGCCGAGTGTCGTCGTGCGTCTTGCTCCGCTCAACGCCTATGAAGCCCTGCTTGGCCCCAACCTGACAGGAGATGCGGCATGAAGACGAACCCCGCTGTCGATTCCGCCAGGGTGAGCTTGCTCCTCAACGAACTGCGCCTGCCGGCCATCAAGGTTATGTGGCCGCTGTTTGCCGAACAGGCCGACAAGGAAGGCTGGCCCGCCGCCCGCTTTCTCGCCGCGATCACCGAGCACGAGATGGCCGAACGCGATCGACGCCGCATCGAGCGGCATCTCGCCGAAGCCCGCCTGTTGCCGGGAAAGACCCTCGATGCTTTCGAGTTCGAGGCGGTGCCGATGATCTCAAAGGCGCAGGTGATGGCGATCACCGCCGGCGACAGCTGGCTCGAGAAGGGAGCGAACCTGCTTCTGTTCGGCCCGCCCGGCGGCGGGAAGAGTCATCTCGCCTCGGCCATCGGCCTCGCCCTCATCGAGAACGGGTGGCGGGTCATGTTCACTCGCACCACCGATCTCGTTCAGAAGCTTCAG